>JACQYS010000021.1 GCA_016208105.1 Desulfovibrio sp. | reverse complement strand
TGTATTGCCTCAGTCGGAATTGGACTCCTTGACAGCCGTTCAACATACACGGCAGGAGTCCAAGCATGAGCGAGACGAAGCAAACCCGTAGGCATCGGACGGCCGAGGAGAAGGCCGCGATCCTGAAGCGCCACCTCCAGGACAAGGTACCCATCTCGCAGATCTGCGCTGAGGAACAGATGCAGCCCTGCGTCTTCCACGAGTGGATGCGCCAGCTGCTGGCCAACGCATCCCTGGCGCTGGAGGGCTCGACGAAGAGGAAGACGCCGGTTGCCGATCCGAAGCTGGCCGAGAAGGTGGCGCAGCTCGAGAAGCGGCTCTCCCGCAAGGACGAGGTCATCGCGTGCATCTCCGAGGAGTTCGTGAAGCTAAAAAACGAGCTTGGGGAGCCCTGAAGAAGCGCTGGGCTCCCCATCATCTGCGAGATGAAGTTGTGGACTTCATTCGAGAGTGGAGCGAGGTGACAGAGATAGCTGCAGAGCGATTTGTGGCTTGGATCGGGCTGGGCCGCAGCAAGTTCTTCCACTGGAAGGGCCGCTACGGGCTCGCAAACGAGCATAACTGCCTGATTCCGAGGGATCACTGGTTAGAAACCTGGGAAAAGGAGGCGATTCTGGCCTTTCACGACCGAAATCCTCTGGAAGGATACCGGCGGCTGACGTTTATGATGCTCGATGCCGACATCTGCGCCGTGAGCCCGGCCAGTACCTACCGCGTTCTGAAGGCCGCCGGGCGACTGAGCCAGTGGAACCGGAAGCTCTCCAAGAAAGGAACCGGCTTCGTGCAGCCCGAGAAACCCCATCAGCATTGGCACATCGACGTGTCCTACATCAACGCGTCGGGCACGTTCTACTACCTGTGCACGGTGCTGGATGGGGCGAGTCGAGCCGTTGTTCACCACGAGATCCTGGAGCGCATGCTCGAATCCGACATCGAGCTCATCCTGCAACGGGCCCTGGAGAAGTACCCGGATGAGAAGCCCCGTGTCATCAGCGATAATGGGCCTCAATTCATCGCTGGCGACTTCAAGAAGTTCATCCGCCTGGTCGGGATGACCCACGTGAAAACCTCTCCCTACTACCCGCAGTCCAACGGCAAGATCGAGCGCTGGCACAAGACGCTCAAGAAGGACGCCATCCGCCTCACGCCTCCCCAGTCCCTGGAGCATGCCCAGAAGATCATCGCCGAGTTCGTCCACCACTACAACGCCGTGCGCCTTCACAGCGCCATCGGCTACATCACCCCCAACGACTACCTGGCCGGAAAGGCTCCAGAGATCTGGGCCCAACGTGACAGGAAGCTGGAGGCCGCCCGTGATCGACGCCGTGCTCGTCGGCTGGGCCAACAACCCCTGCAGCCTCCACCTACAGGGGAGAAAACAGACTGGGCGGCCGAGCGGGGCGGAGAGCGAAGCGAGTGCCAGGGGGGCGTCACGCCGGCCGATGGGACCCGGGCTGTTTTCTCTCCGTCCACCTCGAGGGATACCTCCGAACTACCCCGGCACGGCTCCGACGATGATCACTGCTAACCCCACCTCCAGCCCCTCCCCAATCGGTGGTCCATATGGTAGTTTTTTACCTGACAGTCCAATTCCCGCTGAACCAGTACAAGACGTGCGCCTCGATGGTCGTGTAAGCGATCGGACGCCGCTTCGCGGCTGTTGCAGGCTTGCGCTGATGGCTTGCAGCTGAACCGTATGTTAGCCGGACGCCACGTAAGGGGCGTCCATTCCAACCGGAGGAAACCCGGTCTATGGAGTTGACGGTACACCATAGTAGCTACCCTAGCGGCGGTGCGGGTGACCTATCCGCCGAAGTCCAGGGGAAATCTGTCCGCTATTGGCGGGCTGGCAAGTGCGCGGGCCGTAACGCGAGTGAAGTCCGAGCAGGCCCCGAAAGTAGAGATGTAGTCGCCGAGCTGCCGGTTAACCAGCGAAGGCCGATGCAGGAGCCGGAGGAACCGTTCGATGAAGGCTCCTGGGCTACCGGGGTACTGGACACAGCACGTGCACAAGGAATGGACGTCAACGTGGGAGAGCTGTCTGGGTTCCTCGGCGGGCCGCTGAGGCAACCGGCCCTTGGGGTTGGGCCCAGGCAGGAGTCGGAGGGGCTCGTAGTACCCGTGAAGCCGGTGAAAGCCGGTGGAGGGAAGGGGTCCTGGTTCAGGTATGCGCAGGAAGGAGCGGCGGAGAGGAGATTGGCGTGAGCCTTGAAACTCCAAAGAAGATCCGAAAGCTCCAGAGGGCGCTCTACGGTAAGGCCAAGCAGGCACCCGAGTACCGGTTCTACCTGTTGTACGACAAGGTGTACCGCGAGGACATCCTGTACCACGCCTGGCGGCTGAGCCGCGAAAAGCGGGGTGCCCCTGGCGTGGATGGGCAGACCTTCGAGGACATCGAGGGGTACGGCGTGGAGAAGTGGTTGGGTGAACTTGGCGAGGAGGTCAAAGAAGAGCGATACAAGCCGCAACCGGTGCGGAGGGTGATGATCCCAAAGCCCGGAGGCGTAGGAGAGCGTCCGCTCGGTATCCCGACGATTCGGGACCGAGTGGTGCAGACTGCTGCCAAACTCGTGCTCGAGCCGATCTTCGAGGCTGACTTCGAGGATTCGGCCAACGGCTACCGACCGGGCCGGAGTGCTCTGGATGCTGTGGAGAAGGTCCATGGGGCACTCTGGAACGGCCATCGACAGGTTGTCGATGCGGACGTGACGAAGTACTTCGACACGATTCCGCACGCCGAACTGATGGTGTGCCTGGCCCGACGCATCAGCGATGCCCGGATGCTGCGGCTGCTGAAGTCGTGGCTGAAGGTGCCGGTAGAAGAGCGCGACGACAAGGGCAATGCGCGGCTGACGGGAGGGAAGGGGTCCAAGCAGGGAACGCCGCAGGGTGGTGTGATATCGCCGCTACTGGCGAACATCTACATCAACCGGTTTCTCAAGGCGTTCCGGCTTCATGGTCTCGATAAGAAGTACGGGGCGGTCCTGGTGAACTATGCCGACGACTTTGTGATTCTGTGTCGGCACGGCGCCAAGGCCGTCCTGGCCCGAGTGAACGGGTACTTCGAGAAGATGAAGCTGAGCCTGAACCAGAACAAGACGTCGGTGCGGAATGCCCGCAACGACCACTTCACCTTCCTGGGATACACCTTCGGTCCCCGCCGCTCGAAGGTCGATGGTCGCAGTCGGCAGGCGGCTGTGCCCGCCAGCAAGGCTCTCCAGCGCTTCCACACCCGCATCCGGGAGCTGCTCCGTCCCGGGAATCAGACACCGATAAAGGAAACGGTCGCCCGCTTGAATCGTCGCCTTCGCGGCTGGGCCAACTACTTCTGTTATGACAACGTTGGTCCCGCTCGGCAAAACATGGACTTGTACGTCTATGACCGGATTCGCAGCTTCCTGCGACGCCGTCACAAGGTGGGCAGCTTGGGCGCCGACCGCTTTCCAATGTCCTACGTCTTCGGCTCTCTCGGGGTGGTCTCTCTTCGGCGCCTACCTCGCCGACGACTTGCGCAAGCCTCGTCGTGAAGCCTGTCCGAGAGCCCGGTGCGGCAAATCCGCACGCCGGGTTCGATGAGAAGGAGCGGGAAACGGAGATGATGGCGGTTATGAGCGAGACACCGGAACGAAAGACCCGGACTACAGCCTGGGCTCACTATGCCTGTACATCCACCGCGCCCGCTCCTTACTCTACGAATGGCTTGGGAGCGGGGCCTTGGAGGTAGTGCGTGACCCGCGCCTGTCCCCGCTCCTGCATCTACCCGCAGCTCTTCTTGCAGGTGAGCGACTTGCCTCGTTGAGCTCAAGTGCAGAATCGATTGCGCAAGTGCATTCTGACGGGC